>NZ_JBSGAI010000002.1:0-43308 GCF_053600695.1 Amycolatopsis sp. NPDC005003
GATTGTGATATCCGGTATTAGACCTCGTTTCCAAGGCTTATCCCAGAGTGCAGGGCAGATTACCCACGTGTTACTCACCCGTTCGCCACTCATCCACACCCGAAGGTGCTTCAGCGTTCGACTTGCATGTGTTAAGCACGCCGCCAGCGTTCGTCCTGAGCCAGGATCAAACTCTCCAACAATGTCTTCGAATTCAATCGAGGCAAAATACTTGCTCTCAAAGGAACCTCATACGAGGTTCAATACATAAGCTCTACTGGCTTAGTTCACTAGCACACTGTTGAGTTCTCAAGCAACACACTCTGAATCCGTCCGCGTTATCGGCGGCTAAATCCTCGGCAGTTGTTCCAAGCGATATTCACAAGCTTTTGGTCGAGCATGCCTCAGCCTACGGGTTTAGTCGTAGGGGGTCGGCGGCCGCTCGTGGGCCGACGCTGAACATTACCCGGTCCGATCCGCGGTGTCAACCCGCTCGTCCCGGCCTGGTCTCCGGGGCTTGCGGCCCCGGTGTGACCCGGTGTTCCTGGCGACGAAGAGAAGATTACATGCCCCCGAACCGCCCCAAAACAGGGGGGTCACTTAACGGCATCGCCGCAGGTCAGCGTGCTTACGGACGGCTACGACGGCACGGCGGGCACGACGCGGCGGCGACAACGGCCGGCGACCTCGCGCGCGAAGGGCGGAGGGTTCCGGGCCGGCGAACCGCCCCTACTTCGGCAGCGTCGGCAGGTACCGCGGCGGAACCCGCGCCGGCGCGACCCTCGAGAAGTCCGCCGCCAACGCCAGTACCCGGGCATCGGACCACCGGGCGCCCATGAACGAGATCCCCACCGGGAGCGGTCCGGCGAGCCCGGCCGGCACGGTGACGTCGGGATAGCCCGCGACCGCGGCCGGCGTCGACGACGGGATCACGTCGTTGTCGCCCACCGCGCAGTCCGTCTTCCACGCCGGCGGGTTGGTCGGCGACGCGATCGCGTCCAGGCCGTACGCGGAGAGGGTCTCGTCCAACGACCGGCGGGCGAGGTCCGAAAGCTCGGCGCGCGCGGCCAGGTAGCCCGGGTCCGTGGGCGGCGGGGCGGCCAGTGCCTGCTCGAACAGCTCCTGACCGGCGAAGCACGTCCGCTCCAGCGGGTCCGCGCGGTTGTAGGCGATCAGCTCGGCCAGGTTCCGGGGCCCGGCCGGGCGGGTCGCCAGGTAGGCGTCGATGTCCCGGTGGAACTCCGTGAGCAGTGCCGGGAACTCGAGCTCCAGCAGGCGCGGCTGGTACGGCGGAGTCACTTCGACGACCGTCGCACCGGCCTTGACCAGGGAATTCCGGGCCGACGTCATGATCGCGTCGGTCGCCGGGCCGAGGACCGGGAGCCGCCACAGGCCGATCCGCGCGCCGCGCAGGACACCCGGGCGGAGGAGCTTCGCGTAGTCCTCCGGCTGGGTCCGGGGGTACGTGAGCGTCGCCGGGTCAGACGGGTCCCGCCCCTGCAGGACCGACAACGTCAGCGCCACGTCGACGACGTTGCGCGCGATCGGGCCCGCCGTGTCCTGCTCGGCCGAAATCGGCACCACGCCGGTGCGGCTGACCAGGCCGAGACTGGGTTTGTGCCCGACCGTCGCGGTCATCCCGGCCGGGCACACGATCGAGCCGTCCGTCTCCGAGCCGATCGCCACCTGGGCCAGCGACGCCGCCACACCGGCCGCGGACCCGGCGGACGACCCGCACGGGTTGCGGTCCAGCACGTACGGGTTGTTCGTCTGCCCACCCACGCCCGACCAGCCGGACGTCGGCTTCGCGGCGCGGAAGTTCGCCCATTCGGAGAGGTTCGCCTTGCCGAGGATCACCGCGCCGGCATCACGCAACCGGGTGATCAGTGTGGCGTCCGCGGCCGGGCGGCTGCGCAGCGCCCGCGACCCGGCCGTCGTCCACTGGTCGC
Organism: Amycolatopsis sp. NPDC005003; assembly: GCF_053600695.1. Classification (NCBI taxonomy): domain Bacteria; kingdom Bacillati; phylum Actinomycetota; class Actinomycetes; order Pseudonocardiales; family Pseudonocardiaceae; genus Amycolatopsis; species Amycolatopsis sp. NPDC005003. The sequence goes on from NZ_JBSGAI010000002.1 coordinate 1,929, forward strand.
GCGTGTCGACGTTGTCCTTGACCAGCACCGGGATGCCGTCGAGCGGGCCGCGCAGCCGGTGCGCGCGACGCCGCGCGTCACTGGCCGAAGCCTGGGAAAGTGCCGCAGGGTTGAGCGCCAGGACCGCGTTGACCTTACCGTCGATCCGGTGAATCCGGTCGAGGTAAGTGCTGGTCAGGCCCACCGCGGAGAGCCGGCCCGACGCCATCCGCGCCTGCAGGGCCGGGATGTCGGCGGAGTCGAGGTCGAAGCGCGCGGCGGGCGAGGCGGAAGCGGGCGCCGCGGGAACGAGGACGAGTGCGGCGGCCAGGATCGCGAGGAGCACCGGCCGCCGCCCCATCAGAGCACCGGCAAGAGGGTTCGGAGTTCGTACGGGGTGACCGCGCTCCGGTAGTTGTCCCACTCCACGCGCTTGTTCCGGAGGAAGAAGTCGTAGACGTGCTCGCCGAGCGCTTCCGGCAGCAGTTCGGACTTCTCCATCTCGGACAGGGCTTCTCCCAGGTTCTGCGGCAGCTGCGAGTACCCGGCGGCGCGGCGCTCGGCCTCGCTGAGCTGCCAGATGTTGTCCTCGGCGGGCGGCGGCAGCTCGTAGCCCTTCTCGACGCCCTTGAGCCCGGCGGCCAGGATGACCGAGTACGCCAGGTACGGGTTGCACGCCGAGTCCAGCGTGCGGATTTCCACCCGGCGGGATGACGCCTTACCGGGTGAATACATCGGGACCCGGACGAGCGCCGAGCGGTTCGCCCGGCCCCACGACACCGTCGTCGGAGCCTCGCTGCCGCTGATGAGGCGCTTGTAGGAGTTCACCCACTGGTTGGTGACCGCCGAGATCTCCTTGGCGTGGTGGAGCACCCCGGCGACGAAGGCCTTGCCGGTCTCCGACAGCTCGTGCGGGTCCTCGGCGTCGTAGAACGCGTTGCGGTCGCCTTCGAACAGGCTGACGTGCGTGTGCATCCCCGAGCCGGGCTGGTCGGTGAACGGCTTGGGCATGAACGTCGCGCGCACGCCCTGGGTCAGCGCGACCTCCTTGACGACGTAGCGGAACGTCATCACGTTGTCGGCCATGGTCAGCGCGTCGGCGTAGCGAAGGTCGATCTCCTGCTGGCCGGGGGCACCTTCGTGGTGGCTGAACTCGACCGAGATGCCCATCGCTTCGAGGGTCTCGATGGCGTGCCGCCGGAAGTGCGTCGCCGTGGCGTGGCTGGCCTGGTCGAAGTAGCCGCCGTTGTCCGCGGGCTCCGGCTCGCTGCCGTCGTCGGGCATGTTCGAGAGCAGGAAGAACTCGATCTCGGGGTGGACGTAGCAGGTGAAGCCCGCCTCGGCGGCCTTCGACAGCTGGCGGCGCAGGACGTGCCGCGGGTCCGCCCACGACGGCGAGCCGTCGGGCATCGCGATGTCGCAGAACATGCGAGCCGAGTACGGGCCGCCCTCGGGGGTCTCCCAGGGCAGGACCTGGAAGGTCGACGGGTCGGGCTTGGCGACCATGTCCGATTCGTAGACGCGCGCGAAGCCCTCGATGGCCGAGCCGTCGAAGCCGATCCCGTCGTTGAAAGCGCCTTCGAGCTCGGCCGGCGCGACCGCGACGGACTTGAGGAACCCCAGCACATCGGTGAACCAGAGTCGGACGAAACGGATGTCGCGCTCCTCGAGCGTGCGGAGCACGAATTCCTGCTGGCGATCCATGGCCGCACCCTAACCACAGCGTGTTAACGGCATGTTTCACGACGCGCCGTGGCCGCCTAAGTCACGTCGCGAGTACCGGGACGGGTTTCTTCGCCCGCGTGATGGCCAGCGAAGCGACCGACGCGATCACGGCCAGCACGGCGGCGGAATACCAGGCCAGCGTGTAGTTCCCGAGCTGGTCGCGGACCAGGCCGGCGGCCGACGCGGCGACCGCGGCCCCGAGCTGGTGGGAGGCGAAGACCCAGCCGAACACGATCGGGCCGGCGTCGCCGAAGGCGCGGATGCAGAGCGCGACCGTCGGCGGGACCGTGGCCACCCAGTCGAGGCCGTAGAACAGGATGAACGCCCACATGCTCGGCTGCACCGAGTCGGTGAACAGCTGCGGCAGCAGGGCCAGCGAGAGCCCGCGCAGGGCGTAGTAGACGCCGAGCAGGATCCGCGGGTCGACGCGGTCGGTGAGCCAGCCGGAGAAGATCGTCCCGACGACGTCGAAGACGCCGACCAGTGCCAGCAGGCTCGCCGCCGTGGTCTGCGGCATGCCGTGGTCGTGCGCGGCCGGCACGAAGTGGGTACCGACCAGGCCGTTGGTCGTCGCGCCGCAGATCGCGAAGCCGACGGCGAGCAGCCAGAACGTCCGGGTGCGGGCGGCCTGGCCCAGCACGGACAGCGCGCGGCGGACCGACCCGGTCGCCGGCGCCGGGCGGGCGACCTCGGCGTCCGCGGGCGCGCCGTAGGCCGTGATGCCGACGTCGGCGGGGTGGTCGTGGATCACCAGCAGGACCACCGGGACGACGGCCAGCGCGGCGATCGCGATGACCAGCGACGCCGTGCGCCAGCCCGAGGTCACCGCCAGGTTCGCGATGAGCGGCAGGAAGATCAGCTGGCCGGTGGCGCCCGCGGCGGTCAGGACGCCGGTGACGACGCCGCGGCGCTGCTCGAACCACCGCGTCGCGACCATCGCGGCGAAACCCATGGCCATCGAGCCGGTGCCCAGCCCGACCAGGACGCCCCAGCAGAGCACGAGCTGCCAGCTCGCGGTCATGAACACCGTGCCGCCCGCGCCGAGGGCGATGACGGTCAACGCCGTCGCCGAGACGCGCCGGATGCCGAAGCGCTCCATCAACGCGGCCGCGAAGGGCGCGAAGAGGCCGAAGAGCACGAGGTTCACCGAGACGGCCGAGCTGATGGTGGTGCGGGACCAGCCGAACTCTTCGTGCAGCGGGTCGATCAGGACGCCGGGGGCGGCGCGGAAGCCGGCGGAAGCGAGCAGCGCGACGAAGGCGGCGCCGGCGATCAGCCAGGCGCGGTGCAGCTTCGGGGCAGGGCGGGTCTGAACGGTCACTCAGGCAGTCTCATCGCGCGCGCGTGACGGCGACAGTGGCCGGAAGGACATCATCCGCAAGATTCTGGCCAACAGTAGGCTCACGCCATGCCCCGCCTCGCGCTGCTGCTCGCGCTTCTCCTGACGGCCGGCTGCACCGGGTCACCCGACACGCGCGGGCCGTTCCCGGCGGGCGCCGACCTGGTCCGCGAGGCGGCGACGTCGTTCGCCGCGGTGCGGAGCGTGCACTTCGCCGCCGGTGTGAACGGCGTGCTGCCGGGCTTCCCGCTCCGCCAGATCGAGGGTGACGCGACCCTGGACGACGGCGGCCACGCGACCGGCACGGCCGACGTCCAGGACGGGGACGGGCACACCAAGTTCCCCTTCGACGTGCACGACAGCCAGGAGCCGCCGTATCCGGTCAGCGCGTTCCTCGGCCCGCAAGGCGGCCTGAAGCGGCTGCTCGACGGGGTCACCGACGCCAAGACCGAAGGCCGCGAGAACGTCGACGGCGCGCCCGCGCTGCGGGTCGCCGGCCGGGTGCCCGCCGCGGTCGCGCACAGCGTGCTCGCGGCGGTCACCGCCGACCTCAACGTCAAGGTCTGGGTGTCCGACGACGGCGGCCCGCGGCGCTTCGCCCGCCTGTGGGTGCAGATCCCGCCGCCGGACAACCACCTCAGCCCGGTGATGATCGAGCTGTCGCTCACCAAGCAGGCGTGACTACTGACCCGAGCAGCGCTTGCCGTCCGGTGGCACCGTGCCGTCGACCAGGTAGTCCGTGCCTGCCTCGTCCACGCACTTCACGCCCTGCAGGAACACCGTGTGCTGGGTGCCCTCGAAGGTGAGCAGTGCGCCCTTCAGGCCCTTCGCGAGGTTGACGCCGGCCTGGTACGGCGTCGCCGGGTCGTTGGTCGTCGAGATGACCAGCGTCTTCGCCAGGCCTTCGACGTTCGGCACGTGCGGCTCCGAGGTGTTCGGCACCGGCCAGAACGCGCAGGCGTCACGAGCCGCCGAAGCCGGGCGGCCGTCGTCGAGGAACGGCGCCACCTTCACGTACTCCTCCTGCGCCTTGAGGATGACCTGCGGGTCCGTGACGCGCGGGTCGTCGACGCAGCGGATCGCCGTGAACGCGTCCTGCGTGGTGCCGTACTTGCCGTCGGAGTCGCGCTCGTTGTAGATGTCGGCGAGCTTCTCCAGCGTCGTGCCGCGCTGCTGCTTCAGCTCGTTGAGGCCGGTGTTCAGGGTGTCCCAGAGGCTCTCCTGGTAGAGCGCCTGGATGACGCCGGTGGTGGCGTCCTCGTAGGAGAGCTTGCGGCCGTCGCCGACCGGCACCGGGAAGTCGATCAGCGGCCGGACGAGGTTCTGGAACGCGGTGACCGCGCTGCCGGCGTCCGCGCCCAGCGCGCAGTCCTGCTGGGCCGTGCACGACTTCGCGAACTGCGTGAACGCCGTCCCGAAGCCCTGGCCCTGCGCGACGAGCGACTCGACCGCGTCCTGCTCGGGGTCGACCGCGCCGTCGAGGACCATGGCGCGGACGTTCTTCGGGAACGCCTCGGCGTACGCCGACCCGATCCGGGTGCCGTAGGAGTAGCCCAAATAGGTGAGCTTTTCGTCGCCGAGGACCGACCTGAGGACGTCCAGGTCCTTCACGACGTCGCGGGTGCCGACGTTGGCCAGCATTCCGGTGCCGTCCTCGGTGCGCTGGGCGCACTTGGCGGCGAAGTCCTTTTCCTGCGATTCCTGCTTCAGCACGCCCGCCGGCGAGCCGTCGGTCTCGCTGTCGTCGGCGCGGTCGGCGTCCCGCTCCTGATCGGTCAGGCAGTGGATGGCCGGTTGGCTCGCGCCGATCCCCCGCGGGTCGAATCCGACCAGGTCGAAGCGTTTGCCCAGGCCGGTGCTGGTCACCGGCTTGCCGAGGCCGGCGGCCGCGACCATCCCCGAGGCGCCCGGCCCGCCCGGGTTGACCACGAGCGACCCGATCTTCTCGCCGGTGGCCTTGCGGCGGAGCAGGCCGAGGGTGATCGTGTCCCCCGCCGGGTTCGCGTAGTCCAGCGGCACGGTCAGCCGCGCGCACTGGACGTCTTTCGCCTGGAACGCCGATCGCGAGTCTTCCGACGTCGCGTAAGGTGCGCAGTCGGCCCAGCTCAGGCTCTGGCCGTAGAACCGCTCCAGCCCGGCGGGCACCGGCCCGGACGGCGGGTGCGACTCGGTCGTCGGCGCGGGCGGCTCGGTCTTGCCGGAGGACGTGCACGCGGCCAGCGAGGCCGCGAGCAGCACGGACGTCGCGATCGCGGTGATCCGGCGACGATGGGACCTGGCGCTGGGATGAGGGAACACGGTTGGATCGTCCCATCCGGCCGCGGAACTCGAACGCACCACCGTCGCGTTGGGTGGTGGAGGCCGGTCGAGCGAGAGAGAACGGGAGACCAGGGGTGGCAGCACTGATCAGCCGGATGGGCAAGAAGCTCCGCCGGATCATCCAGCGGCCGGGCAGCGTGGAGCTGACCCGCTACGAAGCACTGCTGCCCGCGGTCGAAAAGCTCGAACCCGAGCTCGAGAAGCTCTCCGACGAGGAGCTGACCGAGCGGGCGGGCAAGCTCCGCGAGACGCTGAAGGACACCGCGTTCGGCGACGACCAGCTGATCGAGGTGTGCGCGCTGGGCCGCGAGGCCGCCCGGCGGGCGCTGGGCGAGCGGGCGTTCGACGTGCAGGTGCTGGGCACGATGGGCCTGCTCACCAAGCACGTCGTCCAGATGGAGACCGGTGAGGGCAAGACCCTCGCGGGTGCGCTGGCCGCGGCCGGGTACGCGATCCGCGGAAAGCGCGTTCACGTCGTCACGGTCAACGACTACCTGGCCCGCCGCGACGCGGAGTGGATGGGCCCGGTGTACGAGCTGCTCGGCGTGTCGGTCGGCTGGGTGGAGCCGTCCCACTCGAGGGAAGAGCGTCGCGAGGCGTACGCCAAGGACGTCACGTACGGCGCCGTCGCCGAGATCGGCTTCGACGTGCTGCGGGACAGGCTGGTGACTTCGGTCGACGACCTGGTCCAGCCCGACCCCGAGGTCGCGATCGTCGACGAGGCGGACTCGGTGCTGGTCGACGAGGCCCGCGTCCCGCTGGTGATGGCCGGCTCGATCGACCGCAGCGACGCCGACGAAGAGGTCGCGAAGATCGTCCGGCGGCTGCGGCTCAACCTGCACTACGAGACCGACAGCGAAGGCCGCAACGCCTGGCTGACCGACGCCGGTTCGTCCGTCGTCGCGAAATCGCTCGGCATCGAGGTCGACGACCTGTTCAACGAGCAGGCGTCCGACCGGCTGGCCGCGGTGAACGTCGCCCTGCACGCCCACGCGCTGCTCACCCGCGACGTCGACTACCTGGTCCGCGACGGCAAGGTCCAGCTCATCAACGCCGCCCGCGGCCGCGTCGCCGAGCTGCAGCGCTGGCCGGACGGCCTCCAGGCCGCCGTCGAGGCGAAGGAGCAGGTCACCGCGACCGACCGCGGCGAGATCCTCGACTCGATCACCGTGCAGGCGCTGCTCGCGCGGTACCCGGAGGTCGCCGGCATGACCGGTACCGCGGTCGCCGTCGCCGAGCAGCTGCGGGAATTCTACGAGCTCGAGGTCGCGGTCATCCCGCCGAACACCCCGAACATCCGCGAGGACCTCGAAGACCGGATCTTCGCTTCGCCGTCGCAGAAGCTGCGGGCGATCGAGGAGGAGATCCGCACGGTGCACGAGACCGGGCGGCCGATCCTCGTCGGCACCCAGGACGTCGCCGAGTCCGAAGAGCTGGCCGAGAAGCTGGCGAAGGTCGACCTCGAGTGCGTCGTGCTCAACGCGCGCAACGACGCCGAAGAGGCCGCGATCATCGCCGAGGCCGGCAAGAAGGGCGCGGTCACCGTGTCCACCCAGATGGCCGGCCGCGGTACCGACATCCGGCTGGGCGGCACCGACGGCGCGACCCGCGACGAGGTCGTCGAGCTGGGCGGGCTGCACGTCATCGGCACCGCGCGGTACCCGTCGAGCCGGCTCGACGGCCAGCTGCGCGGCCGCTCCGGCCGCCAGGGCGACCCGGGCAGCGCGATCTTCTTCGCGAGCCTGAATGACGAGCTAGTGCTGTCGAACGCGCCGGACGTGCCCGAGGGCATCGTCGACGACGAAGAGACCGGCGAGATCAAGGACCCGGCGGCGTTGCGGCAGCTCAACCACGCCCAGCGCGTCGCCGAGGGTGTCGACCTGGAGATCCACCGCAACACCTGGCGCTACACGCGGCTGATCGAGCGGCAGCGGCGCGACCTGCTGGTGCACCGCGACAAGGTGCTTCGCACCGCGTACGCGGCGGAGGTGCTGGAGAAAGCGCACCCGGAGAAGTTCGGCGAGCTCAAGGAGAAGCTCGACGACCAGGACAAGCTGGAGCAGGTGTGCCGCGAGGTGCTGCTGTTCCACATCGACCAGCTCTGGTCCGACCACCTGGCGTACCTGACCGACGTCCGCGAGAGCATCCACCTGCGGGCACTGGCCCGGGAGACGCCGCTGGACGAGTTCCACCGCGCGGCGATCCCGGAGTTCCACAAGATCATCGCCGAGGCCGACTCCCGGGCGGCGAAGACGCTCGAAGAGGCCGAGCTGACCGACGAGGGCATCGACCTCGGCGACGCCGGCGTGCGGCGGGCGAACACGACGTGGACCTACCTGGTGCACGACAACCCGTTCGATTCGGACTTCGAGCAGACCATCAAGAAGGTCCGGAGCATGATCAAGCGGAAGTAGTTCCGCCTTCGGAGGCCCCCGTCCGGTTCGCCGGGCGGGGGCTTTCGATTTCCCCCACATTCGCTCGGCCTTCCGGGTGACGGTGGGACAGAATGGCGGCATGCCGCAACTGCGCATCGCGCTCGCCCAGGTCAACCCCACCGTCGGCGACCTCGACGGCAACGCCGAGCTGCACGTCGAGTGGACGCGGCGGGCCGCCGAGGCCGGCGCGCACGTCGTCGTCTTCCCCGAGATGTCCCTGACCGGCTACCCGATCGAGGACCTCTCGCTGCGCAAGACCTTCGCCGCCGCTTCGCGGCAGGGCGTCGAGGCGCTGGCGCGCCGGCTCGACGAAGCCGGCTGCGGTGAGGTGCTCACCTACATCGGCTACCTCGACCTCGACGACGTCGGCCCGCGCGACGCCGCCGCGGCGCTCTACCGCGGCGAGGTCGTCGCCCGGCAGTTCAAGCACCACCTGCCCAACTACGGCGTCTTCGACGAGCACCGCTGGTACAAGCCCGGCACCACGCTCGACGTCGTCCGGTTCCACGGGCTCGACATCGGCATGGTCATCTGCGAGGACCTCTGGCAGGACGGCGGGCCGATCTCGGCGCTGGGCCGGGCCGGGGTCGACCTGGTCGTGGCGCCGAACGCGTCGCCCTACGAGCGGTCGAAGGACGAGCAACGGCTGCCGCTGATCGCGCGCCGGGCCGCCGAAGCCGGGGCGCCGCTGGTCTACACCAACCAGATCGGCGGGCAGGACGACCTCGTCTTCGACGGCGACTCGCTCGTCGTCGGCGCGGACGGCACGTTGCTGGCCCGGGCGCCGCAGTTCGTCGAGCACCTGCTGGTGCTGGACATGGACCTCGCCTCGGGCGGGCACGCCGCCGACGGCGAACTCGAAGGCCTGCACGTCCGGCGCCGGGTGCTGAGCGCGGACCCGCTGCCGGCGTACGAGCCGACGGCCACGCCGGTGATCAGCGAGCCGCTGTCCGACGAGGCCGAGGTGTGGCACGCGCTGGTCGTCGGGCTGCGGGACTACGTGCACAAGAACGGGTTCTCGTCGGTCACCTTCGGGTTCTCCGGCGGCATCGACTCGGCGGTCTGCGCCGCGCTGGCCGCGGACGCGCTGGGCGGCGACAACGTCTACGGCGTCTCGATGCCGTCGAAGTACTCCTCGGGGCACTCGAAGGACGACGCCGCCGACCTCGCGCAGCGGCTCGGCGCGCACTACCGCGTCGAGCCGGTCGAGGACATGGTGCGCGTGTACGTCGACCAGCTTTCCCTGACCGGGCTCGCCGAAGAGAACATCCAGGCGCGCACGCGGGGCATGCTCCTGATGGCACTGTCCAACCTGGACGGACACCTGGTGCTGGCCACCGGCAACAAGACCGAGCTCGCCGTCGGGTACTCGACGATCTACGGCGACGCTGTCGGCGCGTTCGCCCCGATCAAGGACGTCTTCAAGACGCACGTGTGGCAGCTGGCGCGGTGGCGCAACGCCGAAGCGGTGAAGAACGGCGAAACCCCGCCGATCCCGGAGAACTCCATCACCAAGCCGCCGTCGGCCGAGCTGCGGCCGGGCCAGGTGGACACCGACTCGCTGCCGGACTACGAGCTGCTCGACGACATCCTCGACGACTACGTCGAGGGCGACCGCGGGTACGCCGACCTGGTGTCCGCGGGCTTCGACCCGGAGACCATCGACCGCGTGGTGCGCATGGTCGACAAGGCCGAGTACAAGCGGCGCCAGTACCCGCCGGGCACGAAGATCACGTTCAAGGCGTTCGGCCGCGACCGGCGGCTGCCGATGACCAACCTGTGGCGCGAGGGCAAGGCCTAGCTCAACGCGACCTTCCAGGGCTGACGGTGTGGGAGGATGGGATCATGTCCACGCGCTTGCCGATCGTCGCCGCCGCTGTGCTCGCGGCGTGCTCGGCGTCCGCGCAAGTCGCAGCCGGGCTCGTCGGTTCGATGTGGGCACTCATCTTCCTCTTACTCACGACACTCACCGCGGGAATGAGTGTCTTGATGGGTAACGCCCAGATAATTCGACGCCCCCAAATTAAAAAAAAGCTCGCTCATTGACACTTAAGTGTCAATAGAGACCGCCGAGCAAGCCCTCTGACTACTCCTGGTAGTCAGAGGGCTCTGAGGGGACCTGAGCCGCCCGGACGACTACCTAAAGTAGTCATCCGGGCAGCTCAAACAATTGCTGCTGTTTATCCAAAAGCGGCAAACTGGCGGACGGGTAGCCCCTCAATAGATTGATGACGACGTCACGCGAGGCTTAGCTCAACGCGACCTGGCGGCCGTCCGGGGTGCGGAGAGCCGCCGTCAGGCCGGCTTTCGGCGCCCGGCGGACCAGGAGTTCGAGGCCGAGGGCGTCGGTCGCGGCCTGGACCGACGCCGGGTCCGGGTGGGTGCCGGTGACCATCAGCAGCGGCAGGGACGGCAGGTCGCGCGTCGTCGGGTGCGGTGTCGGGCCCCAGTCGATGAGGAACGGGTGCAGGGTGCCCGGGACGCTCGGCGGGGTCAGGCGCCAGCGCAGCGTCTCGCCGTCGGCGGTTTCGCGGGACATCTCCCGCGCGTCACCCGGGTCGAAGCCGTGGGCGCGGGCCTTCGCGATCGTCGTGTCGATGTCCGTCGTGCGGACCGCCCAGGCGACCAGCGCCGGCTCGGTCAGGTCGTCGATGCCGAACGGCCGGGGCGCTCCGGGGTCCGGCTGCTCCGGGTCGGGGCCGATGACTTCCAGATACATCCCCGCGCCGAGGTCGGCGAGGTGGTTGGCGGTGCCGAGGCCGACGTGGCGGCCGCCGGGCGCGGGCGTGACCCCGGTGAGGGCGGCGACCCGGGCGACGGCGTCGGCGAGGTCCGGACCGGCGTAGACGAGGTGATCGAGCACGACCGCCATCATCCCGCGCCGACGGCCCTCGCCGCATCGACCACCCCGTGGCCGTAGTAGGTCGTTCCGTGCTCCGTGGGTGCGCAGACGGCGTCCGGGCAGGGCTGCGGTGTCGCCGTGGCGAAGAGGGCGCGCTTGATGCGCTCGGCGCTCCAGTGCGGGTGCTCGCTCGCGATCAGGGCGGCGACGCCGCTCGCGTGCGGGGCGGCCATCGACGTCCCGCTCGCGGACCGGTATTCGCCGTTCGGCCAGGTCGACCAGACGCGCGCGCCGGGCGCGGCGACGCTGATCCGGGACGCCGAGTAGTTCGAGAAGGTGGCTTTGACGAGCTTTTCGTCCAGCGCGCCGGTGCCGACGACGCCGGGGAGCTCGTGCGGCAGCCGCGTGCAGGTCGGGTCGATCCGGCGCTCCACCGGCGTGCTGTCGGCCGGGCTCTCCTTGTCGACCGAGCGGGTGTCGAGGTTGATCCCGGCGTTGCCGGCGGAGGCGACGACGAGGACGTTGCGGCGTTGCGCGTACGCGACCGCACGGCCGACGGCGAGCTTCGCCGCGGCCTGGTCCGGCTGGTCGTCGCAGTTGTAGCGCCACGGGATCGAGCGGTAGCTGTTGTTGGTGACGGCGAACCCGTGCTCGGCGGCCCAGACGAAGCCGCAGACCATGCTCTCGGCCGTCTCCTTGTCGTCGAGCTCGGCGAGTTTGACCGCGGCGATCCTGACGCCCGGGGCGACGCCGACGACGCCGGTTCCGTTGCGGGCCGCGGCGATCGTGCCCGCGACGTGCGTGCCGTGGCCGTCGAGCGTCGGCCGCCAGGCGCCGGGGCCGCGGTCGGGCCGGCCGGACAGGCAGGACACGGAGTTCTTCGCGTCGAACGCGGCTTTCAGCTCCGGGTGGGTGTCGTCGACGCCGACGTCGAGGACGCCGACGAGCGTGCGGCGGCTGCCGTCGGTGACCTCGTGCGCTTCGGGCAGGTGCAGCGCCGGGACGTCCCATGCGGTGCCCTCGGGCGGGACCTGGCCGGAGTTCGGCGAGTTCGGCCCGGTGTAGCGGAGGTCCTTGCGGGGCGCGAAGAACTCCTTCGGGATCTTCGCGGTGCGCGTCGCGCCGACGGCGTCGATGCCCGGCGTTTTCCGGACCTTCGCGGCGAAGTCGTCGTTCGCGCTGTACGCGACGACGACGCCGATCTGCGGGTAGCTCGCGACGACCGTGCCGCCGGCTTTCTCGATGGCGAGTTCGGCCCACCAGGTGTGGTGCGTGACGACGACGTGCGGCATGACCAGGGGGTCGGCGGCCGCCGGTGTCGCGATCAGGCCCAGCAGCAGTGCTGTCGCCAGGATGATTCGCCGCACGCGTCCTCCTCGAATTCGCCCAAACCGAACTTAGCGATCATTCGGGGCGGGGCGGTACCCCTCTTCAGTCGTAGGCTGAGCGGCATGACGACGGGGTTCACGGTGTTCGAGACGGCGATCGGCGCGTGCGGGCTGGCCTGGCGCGACGACGTCGTGATCGGGACGTCGCTGCCCGAGGGCAGTGCTTCGCGGACCCGCGCCTGGCTGGTCCGGCGGTTCCCGGACGCCGTCGAGGGGACGCCGCCGTCGGCGGTGCAGGAGGCGGTGGACGGGATCGTGGCGTTGCTCGGCGGCGCGCGTCAGGACCTGGCTTCGGTGCCGCTGGACTTCTCCGGGGTGCCGGCGTTCAACCGGCGCGCGTACGAGGTCGCGCGGACGATCCCGCCGGGCAAGACGCTGACGTACGGCGACATCGCGCACCGGCTCGGGCAGCCGGGGTCGGCGCAGGCCGTCGGGCAGGCGATGGGGCACAACCCGTTCCCGATCATCGTGCCGTGCCATCGCGTGCTGGCGGCCGGCGGGAAGGACGGCGGGTTCTCGGCGCGCGGTGGCGTCGGGACGAAACGCCGGATGCTCGTGATCGAGGGCGCGCTGGCGGACGAGCCGACCCTGTTCTGAGCCTCCTTCGGTGTGCTCGGCGGGGCATCACACGTGACTGGGGAGGCATCACGCGTGACTGGGCGCGCGACTCGCGTGATTGGGTGGACGACACGGGGCCGGCTCGCGGTGGGGCCGCGAGCCGGGGCGCCGGTCAGGCTGGTTGGGGGGTCCAGGGCTTGATCCAGGGGGACTCCGGCCAGCCCTCGGCCGCGGCCATCAGGGGGAAGGCCGTGGCGCCGTCGATGTGCTCGCGGATGATGTCCGCGTGGCCCGCGTGGCGGGCCGTCTCCTGGATCAGGTGCAGCAGGACCCAGCGGACCGACCAGGCCTCGACGTCCTGCGGGAACCAGGGCACGCCCTTCGGCACCGGGACCGCCTGGCCGAGGTCGCCGATGCCCGCGATGACCTCCGCGGTGCGGGCGGCCACCTCGTCGTAGCGGGCCAGCACGCCGGCCAGGGTCTCGTCCGGGCGCAGGCGGTGCGCGTCCTCGTACTCCGCGACCGCCTCGGCGAACGGCTTCTGCGGCACCTGCAGCACCGTGTCCATCCAGCCGTACTCGGTGGCCGCGACGTGCTTGATCAGCCCGCCCACCGACAGCGTGCTCTTCGTCGAGGCGAGTCTCGCCTGCTCGTCCGTCAGCCCGTGTGCCGCCAACCTGAGGACGTACCGCTGCTGCTCCAGGAAGCTCAGCAGCCCGTCACGCTCGTCGGCCACCGGGCGCACGTTTCCCGCCATGTCGATCCTTCCGCTCGAAAACACCTGCGGGCGATCGTGCCACCCGGCACCGACATTTTCGGGCGGAATCCGCTAACGGTGCGCGTGCCGCGGCGCGGGCTTCACGAAGGCGTACGCCCCGCCGATGCCGTACAGGGCCGCGCGGATCACCAGCTCGGCCCGGGAAAAAACGCCCTCGTAGACGTCCAGCTGCCGGGCGAGCACGACGGCCAGCCCGGTGGCCAGCACCAGCACCAGGCCGGTGACCGCGAGCGCGCGCCAGCCCGGCGGCCACCACAGGATCAGGCTGATCACCCCGGCCACCAGCACGAGGCTGAGCAGCGACGACAGCAGGTCGCTGCGCTCGGGGTAGGCGGCCTGCAGCAGCACGAGCACGCCGAACGCGCTCACCGAGATCGAGCTGAGCCGCGCCGACCACTGGACCGGGCCGAGCCGGTGCAGCGGCGGCCCGGCGAGCACGAACGCGACGCCCGACACGGCGAGCAGGACGCGGAACACCGGCGGCCCGGCCAGCAGCGCCGAGGCCGGGTCGTTCACCGGGGAGACGCCGGTGGGCAGGAAGAACTCCAGCAGCCAGCCCGAATACGCAAGGACGGCCACCCCCATCAGGAGGGCCGAGGCGATCCGAGCCGTGCGCACGAGGCAGAGCGTAAGCGACGAGCCGGGCCACGGCCCATCGCCGTGACCAGGTCCACCGAGTCGTTATGCCTGCGGCCGGACGAAGGGGAAGAGGACCGTCTGGCGGATCGACGCGCCGGTGAGCATCATGAGCAGCCGATCGACGCCCAGGCCGAGCCCGCCGGTCGGCGGCATGCCGTGCTCCAGCGCGAGCAGGAAGTCCTCGTCCAGCTCCATCGCCTCGACGTCGCCGCTGGCCGCGCGCAGCGACTGCCCCTCGAGCCGCCGCCGCTGCTCGATCGGGTCGGTCAGCTCGGTGTAGGCCGTGCCGACCTCGGAGCCGAACGCGATCAGGTCCCAGCGCTCGGCCAGCCGCGGGTCCTCGCGGTGCTGGCGGGTCAGCGGCGAGACGTCGGTCGGGTAGTCGGTGTAGAACGTCGGCAGCACGGTCGCGCCCTCGACGAGGTGCTCGAACGCCTTGAGCACGAGGTCGCCGTGGCTCGGGTCCTCCCCCACCGGCACGCCCGCGGCCACGCACAGGCGGCGCAGGTCGGCCACCGGCGTCCCCGAGTCGATCTCCTCGCCGAACACCGCCGAGACGGCCTCGTGGACCGGCACGACGGGCCAGTCGCCGGAGATGTCGTACTCGACGACCTTCCCGTCCGCGCCGGGCCGCCGGACGACCTGGGCGCCGTACGCCGCCTCGGCCGCGTGCTGGACGAGCTCGCGGGTCAGCGTCCGCATCGTGTCGTAGTCGGCGTACGCCTGGTACGCCTCGAGCATCGTGAACTCGGGGTTGTGCGTCGCGTCGACGCCTTCGTTGCGGAAGTTGCGGTTGAGCTCGAAGACGCGCTCGACGCCGGCCACGCACAGCCGCTTCAGGTACAGCTCGGGCGCGATCCGCAGGTACATCCGCATGTCGTAGGCGTTGATGTGGGTGACGAACGGGCGGGCGTTGGCGCCGCCGTGCACCGTCTGCAGCATCGGCGTCTCGACCTCGAGGTAGTCGGCGTGGTGCAGCCGGTCGCGCACCGCGCGGACCACAGTGGACCGCAGCCGCAGCATGTTCGTCGAGTCCGGGTTGACCGCCAGGTCGAGGTAGCGCTGCCGGACCCGCGTTTCCGGGTCGGTCAGGCCCTTGCGCTTGTCGGGCAGCGGGTGCAGGCACTTCGCGGTGACCGTCCACTCGTCGACGAGCACCGAGAGCTCGCCCCGCTTCGACGTCACGACCTGACCGCTGACGCCGACGTGGTCGCCGAGGTCGACCCCGGTCCGCCACCGGTCGAGGTCCAGCTCGCCGGCCTCCAGCATCAGCTGGATCTCGCCGCTGAAGTCCCTGACGCGGGCGAAGCACAGCCCGCCGAGGATGCGCAGGTTCAGCACGCGCCCGGCGATCCGGACCCGGTGCCCGGTGCTCGTGTCCGGGGCCAGGTCGCCGTACTTCGCCACGACGTCCCCGATGTGGTCGTCGCGGCGGAAGCCGACCGGGTACGGGTCGATGCCCGCCTCGCGCAGCTTGTCGAGCTTGGCGATCCGGACGCGGACCTGCTCGGGCCGCCGGACGGTCTTCGGCGCCGGCGTCGCCGCCGACTCCTCGATCTCCTTGACGCGCGCGACGAAACCCTCGCTGACCGTCTCCAGCCGCAGCGACCGCGCCCGTCCGGTGGGGACGAACCCTTCGAGCGCGCCCGCGACGATGCCGACCCGCGGCAGCCGCCGGGCCGAGGAGTAGCAGAGGAAGCGCGGCTCCCAGTCCGGCCCGTACTTGGCGTTCGACCGGTACAGCGACTCCAGCTGGAAGAACCGCGAGAACACGCTCAGGATGCCGCGCCAGGCCCGCAGCACCGGGCCGGCGCCGATCCGCTCGCCCTCGGAGAACACCGCGCGGAACATCGCGAAGTTGAGCGAGATCCGCTGCGCGCCGAGGTGCTGCGCGGCCGCGACGACCTCGGCGATCATGTACTCGTTGAGGCCGTTTTCGGCGTCGCGGTCGCGGCGCATGAGGTCCAGCGAAAGCCCGCGGCGGCCCCACGGGACGAAGGACAGCAGCCCGCGCAGCTCGCCGTGGACGTCGTAGGCCTCGACCATCACGCTGCGGCCGTCGCTGGGGTCGCCGAGCCGGCCCAGCGCCATCGAGAACCCGCGTTCGGTCTCGGCGCCGCGCCAGGCCTGCGCCCGCGCGAGGAGCTCGGTCATCTCGGCCTCGGGGATTTCGCCGTGCCGCCGGACGCGCGAGGTGTAGCCGGCGCGCTGGATGCGCTTGACGGCCTGGCGCACCGAGCGCCGTTCCGGCCCGGCCAGGCTGAACTCGCGGACGTCGAGCACGGCTTCGTCGCCGATTTCCAGCGCCCGCAGGCCGGCGCCGGTGTACGCCTTCGCGCCGCGTTCGCTGGCCCCGAGCACGCCCGGGGTCCAGCCGTACCGGCGCGTCTCGTCGAGCCACGCGCGGACGGCGTCGGGCCACGCCTCCGGGTCGCCGACCGGGTCGGCGCTCGCGACGCTGGTGCCGCCGAGGACGCGGTAGGTCACCGCCGCACGGCCGTTCGGCGCGAAGACGACGCTCTTGTCGCGCCGGGTGGCGAAGTAGCCGAGGGAGTCGTCCTCGCCGTGCTCGGCGAGCAGCTGACGCAGCCGGAGCTCGTCGTCGTCCGTCCGCAGGGCCCGGCTGCGCACGCCGCGGAAGAGCAGGTACAGCGCCGCGGTGGCGACCGCGGTCGCGCTGAGGTCGAGGAAGAGGTCGAGCCAGCCGGGCCCTTCGCCCACACCGATCCGGCGCAGCTGCAGGTTCTCACCGGTGGCGTGGTTGACGACCCAGGCGAAGCGCTCCCACGTGTCGCCGAGGTGGCCGGGGAAGGCCTCGGCGAGCCCCCAGCCGACCAGGATGACCACGGCGAAGCCGCCGAACAGCATGCTCAGGCCGTCACGCCAGGCGCTCGGCGCGAGCCGGGCCGGGAAGGCCGGGCGCAGCGCGAGCAGGAACACGATCAGCCCGATCGAGACGACGTCGGCGACGGTCAGCACCCACAGCTGGGCCGGGATGTGCCGGACCTGCTTCGGGCCGAGCGTCAGCAGTTCGGGTGACCAGAGCAACGTCGCCTGCAGGACCAGGGTGAGCAGCAGGCCGCCGATCTGGAACAGCACCAGCGTGTACAGCGCCGCCTTCTTGCGGCGGCGCAGGGCACCGCCGAGCACCACCAGCAGCAGCACCATGACGAGGCTCTCGCTGGTCGGCACGCTCAGGCCGGAGAAGGCCATGTCGATGCCGTTGAGCAGGCGGCCGTGCGCACCGCCGGTGAAGAGCAGGATCACCGAGAACACCGCGGCCAGCTGGACCACGGTCGCGACGATGCCGCCCGCCTTCGCCTTCCAGGCGGGGAGGCGACGGCGCGAGCTCGCGAGGTTTCCCATGGGTGGTTTCGTCGCCTTTCGCGGCCGTTCGGTGGTCATGCCCTCTTCTTGACGTAAGTGAACCCGCATTGGTTGTCCCCGGACATCAACCTGAAGGCTGACGGGAGGTCGTCCCCGGGGGTGTGAAGCTGGTCGCACGCGGTTGGGGCCGGTACGGGCGCGTGTCACGCTTTGGGAAGCCCCTGTTCCACGACCCGGGGACCTCACCGAGGCCTCGAGGGAAGGACGGTCGACGACGATGTCTGCCAGCGCCGAAGAACCCGCCCCGTACGGCACCGGACCCGCCGCTCCCGCGGCCAAGGCCCCGGGCCGGAAGGTCCGCGTCCACCACCTGCGTGAGCTCAAGGAACGCGGCGAACCGTGGCCCATGCTCACCGCGTACGACATGTACACCGCCGCCCTGTTCGACGAGGCCGGGATCCCCGTGCTGCTCGTCGGCGACTCCGCGGCCAACAACGTGTTCGGGTACGACACCACGGTGCCGGTCACGGTCGACGAGCTGCTGCCGCTGGTCCGGTCGGTCACCCGGTCGGTCAAGCGCGCGCTGGTCGTCGCCGACCTGCCGTTCGGGTCCTACCAGCTCTCGCCGCAGCAGGCGCTGGAGACGTCGATCCGGTTCATGAAGGAGGGCCGCGCGCACGCCGTGAAGCTCGAAGGCGGACGGCGGTTCGCCGCGCACGTCGAGGCGCTGACGTCGGCAGGCGTGCCGGTGATGGGCCACATCGGCTTCACCCCGCAGAGTGAACACAACCTCGGCGGCTACCGGGTGCAGGGGCGCGGCGAAGCGGCGGACGCGCTGCTCGCCGACGCGCTGGCACTGCAGGAGGCCGGGGCGTTCGCGGTGGTGATGGAGATGGTGCCCGCCGAGGCGGCCAAGCGCGTCACGGCGGAGCTGGCGATCCCGACGGTCGGTATCGGCGCCGGCCCGGACTGCGACGCGCAGGTGCTCGTCTGGCAGGACATGGCCGGGCTGCGGCGCGGCAAGGCCGCGCGGTTCGTCAAGCGCTACGCCGACGTCGCGACGGTGCTGCAGGACGCGGCGACGGCGTTCGCCGAGGACGTCCGCCGCGGGGAGTTCCCGGCGGCGGAGCACGCGTTCCACGACTGAGCGGCTCACCGGCGCTTGAACCGTTCCGCGAGCGCCGGGTCGTTCTCCCACCACAGGCCGGTTGCCGGTGCTTCGTCCAGCTGGGCGTCGATCTGCTTCGCACGCCGTTCGTCGTCGCGGGCCCACCGCACGAACAACGCGACGACGAACGGCAGGCCTGCGACGTCACCGCCGATCCACAGCACGCCCGCGCCGATGATCTGGTCGGTGCGCGGGTCGGGCCCCCAGCCCGGGTGCGCGGCCGCGTAGTGGGCCGGGGCGAGCAGCGGCCCGAGCCACAGCACCAGGCCGAGCGCGCCGTCGAAGACCACCTCGGCGAACGCGATCCACACCGACACCAGGTGCGGGTCCTGCCGCGGCGTCGGGTCGAGGCCCAGGCGCGTCCAGAAGTAGGTGAAGCCGGCCAGCACGAGGATCAGCCGGACCAGGCCGTCGGCGAGCGGCGAGCGCAGGGTGAGGTCGTACAGCGGGGTCAGGTACAGCACCAGCACCGGCGCCACCAGGACGAGCGTGACGACCGGCGGGAACGTCAGCGCGCGGGCGAGCGGGCCGCGGCCGTGGCGGCGCAGCCATTCCGCGCGCGGAAGGCTGTCCAGGAGCAGCCGGATGGGCGCGCCCAGGGCGAGCAGCAGCGGGGTGATCATCAGCAGGGTGACCGTCTGGACCGCCCGGACCCAGAAAAACGTCGTGTCGTAGACCGCCAGGGGTGAGCAGGTGACGACCAGGATCGTCGCGAGCCCGGCGAGGAACGCCGCCGTCCGGCCCGGCGGCCAGTCGCGGCGGCGGGCCGCGCGGACGTAGAGCGTGCCCGCGAGGAGCACGCCGAGGACGGCCGGGGCGTCGATCGTCAGCGGCACGTCAGACCGCGAAGAAGAGCAGGCTGCCGATTCCGGCGACCACGCAGTAAATGGCGAACGGGGTCAGTGTGCGCGTTTCGAAGTATCCGGTGAGGAACCGGACGGAAATGTACGAAGCGACCCCGGCGATGACGCTGCCGACGAGCGCGGGGCCGAGCGAAGCGTGGTTTTCGGGGGCGAACAGCGTCGGCGTCTTGAGCACGCCCGCGGCCAGGATCACCGGCGTGGCGAGCAGGAAGGCGAACCGCGCCGCGTCCTCGTGGCCCAGCCCGCGGCGCAGGCCGGCGACCATCGTGATGCCCGAGCGGCTGATGCCCGGCAGCAGCGCGAGGATCTGCGCGGCGCCGATCAGCACCGCCTCGCCGACGCGCAGCTTCGCCAGCCGGACGTCGGTCGCCTCCTCGACCGAGACCGCCCGCATGACCAGCGTGTCCTCGGCCGAAAAGTCCACAGTGTCCGCTTCCGCCGCGGGCTTGCGGCGGGAGAACTTCTCGGCGGCGTAGAGGACGCCGCCGTTGAGCGCGAGGAAGATCGCCGACGGCACCGGCTTGCCGAGGAAGTCGCGCAGCAGGCCTTCCAGGAGCAGGCCGGCCAGCCCGACCGGGATGGTGGCGAGCACGAGGAGCCACGCGAGCCGCTGGTCGGGCGTGCGGACCTCGCGGTGGCGGACCGACGTCCACAGCCCGCCGATGATCCGCACCCAGTCCTTGCGGAAGAACAGGACCAGCGCGAGCGCGGTGGCGACGTGCATGGCGACGAGCACCGCGAGGTACGGCGAGTCCTTCCCGATGCTGAGGTCCCGCTGCCACGAGCCGCCCAGCCAGGCGGGCAGCAGGATGCTGTGCCCGAGACTGGACACCGGAAACAATTCCGACACCCCTTGCAATGCCCCGACGACAATCGCCTCGAAATAGGTCACCGCGGACATTCCGTACCCTCTTTCGAAAACGCCGTGCCGAATCCCGATACTGGAAAGTACCGGCCCTTTCGCAAGCACCGGGCAAGGGGGACGCTCCCGCTCAGCGTCCTCACAGCTGGCGTTCACATGTATGAACATCAGTCATGTTCTTGACTGGTGTTCGACTCGTGGCTTAGCGTTTAGCCCGTCGCCGCCACGACGAAGCATCGAAACCTCGACGAGGAGGACGGAATGCGCGTGCGGATCGCCGGTCGTCGTGACCACCCCGACGGCCATTCGCTCCCGACAGCTCCCCACGGCGGCTGACGCCCTCGGACCGGGGACCCGCTCAGCCCGGCGGCGGGGGCGGGTCCCCACCTTTCTCGGCCGCCGTCCCGGCGCCCGGCGGCGGGGCGCCGGGGCGGCAGCCGAGGCCCTACGGCGAAGTGTCACCTCCGTGAGGCAGATCGGCCTAGGCGGCCGGCAGTCATCCCCATAAGGCACAGTGACTCGCATGGACGAGCTGTACCCGCCGATCGCCCCGCGTGCCGAAGGGTTCCTGGAAACCGGTGACGGCCACCGGATCCGGTGCCAGGAGGCGGGCAACCCGGCCGGGAAGCCGGTGGTGGTGCTGCACGGCGGCCCCGGCAGCGGGATCGCCCCGATGGCCCGGCGGCACTTCGACCCCGCGGCCTACCGGATCGTCCTGTTCGATCAGCGCGGCTCGGGGCAGTCGACGCCGGACGCGGGCGACCTCACCGCGAACACGCTGTGGCACCTGGTCGCCGACATGGAACTGCTGCGCGAGCGGCTCGGCATCGAGCGCTGGCAGCTCTTCGGCGGCTCGTGGGGCGCGACGCTCGCCCTCGCCTACGCCGAGACGCACCCCTCGCGCGTCAGCGAGATCATCCTGCGCGGGGTGTTCACCGTGCGGCAGAGCGAGCTGGACTGGATCTACCGCGGTGGCGCGGCCCACCTGTTCCCGCGCGAATGGGAAGCGTTCCTCGCGCCACTCCCGCCTTCGCTGCGGGAGGACCCGCTGGCCGGGTACGCGGTGCTGCTCGACGACCCGGCCGAGGAGGTCCGCCACCGCGCGGCGGTCGCGTGGAGCACCTGGGAGGGCGCGACGGTTTCGGTGCTGCCGCAGGAGTCGTTCGTCCGCCAGTACGCGGACCCGGCGTTCGCGCTGACGTTCGCCCGGCTCGCCGTCCACTACTTCACCCGGGGCGCCTGGCTCGACGACGGGCAGCTGATCCGCGACGCCGGCAAGCTCGCGGGCATCCCAGGCGTGCTCGTCCAGGGCCGCTACGACACGGTGTGCCCGCCGGTGACGGCGTACGAGCTGCACCGGGCGTGGCCGGGCTCGGAGCTGAAGCTGATCGAGGGCGCCGGGCACGCGGTGACGGACCCGGGCGTACTGGCGGCCCTGCGAGCGGCGACGGACTCGTTCCGGTCCTGAGCCGCCGGTCGTCAGGGCAGCGTGGTCGGCTTCTTCGCCGGCCGCTCGCTCCGCGGTCCGCTCGGCAAGCGACGAAACCCCTAGAGCCGCCCACCCGAGGCCGTGTCGCCGGAAAGCCGTTGCGCCAGGTACACCGGGACCGTCGACACGACGATCAGCACCGCCGCCACCACGTTCACGATCGGGGCCTGGTTGGGCCGGAACAGGTTGTCGTAGATCCAGATCGGCAGCGTCTCCATGCCCGTGCCCAGGGTGAACGTCGTCACGATGATCTCGTCGAACGACAGTGCGAACGCCAGCAGGCCGCCCGCCAGCAGCGCCGAGCGCAGCATCGGGAACGTCACCAGCCGGAACGTCGTGAAGCCGGTCGCGCCGAGGTCCATCGACGCCTCCTCCAGGTTGCCGCCCATCCGGCGCAGCCGCGCCACCACGTTGTTGAACACCACCACGATGCAGAAGGTCGCGTGCGCGATGATCGCCGTCAGCAGGCCGAGGTCGATGCCCAGGATCGTCCGGAACGCGTTGTTCAGCGCGATGCCGGTGACGATCCCGGGCAGCGCGATCGGCAGGATGATCAGCAGCGACACCGGGTTGCGGCCGAAGAACCGGTAGCGCTGCAACGCGAACGCCGCCATCGTGCCGAGCACCAGCGCGATCGCCGTCGCCGCCAGGCCCGCCTGCACGCTCGTCCACAGCGCGTGCAACGCGCCTTCGTTCGACGCCGCGCGGCTCCACCACTCCAGGGTGAACTCGGGCGGCGGCCAGCCGAACGTCGTGTCCGCGTTGAACGAGTTGAGCAGCACCACCACCAGCGGGAAGTAGAGCACCGCCAGGCCGAGCCCGAGCGCCGTCCACAGCAGCTTGCGCATCGGAAAGCTCCTACAGGTTGTCGAGCGCACCCGTGCGGCGGACCGCGGCCAGGTACGCGAGCATGATCACGACCGGCACGGTCGCCACCGTCGCCGCGAACGGGAGGTTGTTGGCCGCGCCGATGTTGTCGTAGACGACGTTGCCGAGCATCTGGGACGTGCCGCCGACGATCTTCACCGCGATGTAGTCGCCCAGGGACAGCGAGAACGTGAAGATCGAGCCCGCCACGATCGCCGGGAACGTCAACGGCAGGATCACCGAGCGGAACGTCCGCAGCGAGCGGGCGCCCAGATCGCCCGAAGCGTCCACCAGGGAGTCCGGCAGCCGGTCGAGACCCGCGTAGATCGGCAGGATCATGTACGGCAGCCAGAGGTAGGACAGCGTCATGATCGTGGCGGTGACGCCGTAACCGGGCGAAAGCCAGTGCAGGGCGCCGTTGCCGGACAACATGGAGCGCCACGCGTACGCCTTCACCAGGTAGCTCGCCCACAGCGGCGTCATCACCGCGATCACCAGGATCCGTTGCGCCCGCGGCGAAGCGAGCTTGGCCATCGCGTAGGCCATCGGGAACGCGATGACCGCGTCGATCACCGTCACCAGCGCCGCGATCCCCACCGTGCGGAAAGTGATCGTGCGGTAGACCGCGTCGGTGAACAGCGTCTTGAAGTTGTCCAGCGACCACTCGATGACGACCTGGCCGGTGAAGGCGTCGGTGTGCCAGAACGCCGTGACGAACAACGCGGCGAGCGCGCCCAGGTAGGCCAGGCCGAGCCAGAGCAGCGGCGGCGAGAGCAGGAGGCCCAAGCGCAGCTTGGGCCTCCGGTGGAAGAAGGCGGTCATGTCAGCCCTTGATCTCGGTCCAGGCCTTCGTCCACTCGCCGTAGTCCTTGCACTTGACGTCCGTGCGGCCGTCGAGGCACTGCGGGATCGGTGTGGTCCAGTACGCGATCTTCGCCGCGTACGCCGGGTCGTTGGCGTGGTAGGTGTCGCAGAGCGTCTTGTCCGTCATCTCCGCGCACGCCTTGGTGTTCGCCGGCGCCTCGCCGAAGTACTCGGCGACCTGGGCGTTGGCCTTCGGGCTGATGATGTAGTCGAGCCACTTGTACGCGCACGTCTTGTGCGCCGACTTCGCCGCGACCATCCAGGTGTCCGACCACCCGGTCGCGCCCTCGCTCGGCACGGCGGCCTCGAGCGGTGCGCCTTCGCCCTTGGTCAGGTTGACCGTGACCTGCCAAGCGGTGCCGACGACGGCATCGGCGTTCTTCAGCGCTTGCGACTCCTTGAGGTAGTCCGACCAGTACTCGCTCACCAGCGGCCGCTGCTGCTTGAGCAGGTTCACCGCGGCGGTGAACTGCTTGTCGTCGAGGGCGTACGGGTTCTTGATGCCCAGATCCGGCTGGTGTGCCTGGAGGTAGAGGGCGGCGTCGGCGATGTAGATGGGCGAGTCGTAGGCGATCACCTTGCCCTTGTAGGGCGAGTTCGCGTCGAACAGCACCGACCACGACGTCGGCGCGGGGGTCACCTTGTCGGTGCGCCAGGTCAGCAGGTTCGCACCCCAGCCGTGCGGGATGCCGTAGGGAACGCCGCCGACGCTGTTCCACGACTTGTCCTTGAGGAACGGCTGGACGTCGGCGTAGTTCGGGACGAGCGCGGTGTTCACCGGCTCGGCGTCGCCCGAAGCCACCAGCCGCAGCGACGCGTCACCCGAGGCGGACACGACGTCGTACTGGCCGGTCTTCATCAGCGTGACGGCCTCGTCGGACGTCCCGAACGGCTTGACGTTCACCTTGCAGCCGGTCTGCTGCTCGAACGGCGTCACCCAGTCGACCTTCGGGTCGTTCGAGCCGTTCTCCGCGTACCCCGGCCAGGCGAGCACGTTCAGCTGCCCTTCCGGCTGGCCGAGCGCCTTCAGCGCTTCCAGCTTCGGCGGCGTGAAGCCCTGCGCACCGGGCGGCGCGGCGGAGTTCGAACCGGACGTGCCACATGCAGCCAACAGCAGGCTGGCGCCGAGAACCCCGGCGAGCCGCGTCTTCCTGTTCTTCATGGCATCCCTTTCGAGGACTACTGGACCTGGAAGCTGTGTTCGTTCCGCCAGCTGAGCCGGACGCGCCCGTCGGCGAAGGCCGCGTCGTCGGTGTTCTGCCGGACGACCGAAAGCTGTCCCCCGGCGTCGAGCGCGACCGAATACCGCACGGTCGCCCCGGCGTAGACGACGTCGGTGACCGTGCCGGTCGCGCTCGTGTGCCCGGCCGC
The DNA here is from genome assembly GCF_053600695.1 of Amycolatopsis sp. NPDC005003. NCBI lineage: Bacteria > Bacillati > Actinomycetota > Actinomycetes > Pseudonocardiales > Pseudonocardiaceae > Amycolatopsis > Amycolatopsis sp. NPDC005003. Next base: position 26,742 of record NZ_JBSGAI010000002.1, read on the forward strand.
GGCGGGTTCGGACAGGTCGCCGTCGATGCGGATCTTCTCCGGCCGGATGCTGAACAGCCCCGGCCGGCCGATGACGCTCTCGGCGCCGCGGCCGCCCAGCAGGTTCGACGTCCCGACGAACCCGGCGACGAACGCGCTCGCGGGCCGTTCGTAGACCTCCTCGGGCGGCCCGACCTGCTCGATCCGGCCGTCGTTGAACACCGCGATGCGGTCGCTCATCGTGAGGGCTTCGTCCTGGTCGTGGGTGACGAAGACGAACGTGATGCCGACGTCCCGCTGGATCTGCTTGAGCTCCAGCTGCATCGCCTGCCGCAGCTTGAGGTCGAGCGCGCCCAGCGGTTCGTCGAGCAGCAGCACCTTGGGCCGGTTGACCAGCGCACGGGCCAGCGCGACGCGCTGGCGCTGGCCGCCCGACAGCTGCGCGGGTTTGCGCGAGCCGTAGTCCTCCAGCCGCACGGTCTTCAGCGCTTCCAGCGCGCGCTCCCGGCGTTGCCGCTTCGGGACGCGCTTGACGCGCAGGCCGTACTCGACGTTCTGCTGCACGCTCGTGTGCGGGAACAGCGCGTAGTCCTGGAACACCGTGTTGACGTCCCGCTCGAACGGCGCCAGCCGGCTGACGTCGTGGCCGTCGAGTTCGATCGTGCCCTCGGTGGGCAGCTCGAACCCGGCGATCAGGCGCAGCACCGTCGTCTTGCCGGAGCCGGACGGGCCGAGCATGGAGAAGAACTCGCCCGGCGGGATGTCGAGGTCGACGCCGTCGACCGCGTGGACGTCACCGAAGTGCTTGCGCAGCCCGGAAAGCCGGATCGCCGGGCTCGTGCTTTCCGGCGCGGCGGGCTCTTCCCGCGTCTCGGACGGTGCTTGGTTGGGCACGGCCAACCTCACAAAGCGCTCATGACGTGCTTGACGCGCGTGTAGTCCTCGAGGCCGTAGAGGGAGAGATCCTTGCCGTAGCCGGACTTCTTGAAGCCGCCGTGCGGCATCTCGGCGACCAGGGGGATGTGCGTGTTGATCCAGACGCAGCCGAAGTCGAGCTTCGCGGCGGCGCGCATCGCGCGCTGGTGGTCACGGGTCCAGACCGACGACGCGAGGGCGTACTGGACGCCGTTCGCGAGCTTCAGCGCCTCGGCTTCGCCGGAGAACCGCTGGACGGTGATGACCGGGCCGAAGATCTCGTTCTGGATCGCCTCGTCGTCCTGCCGGAGCCCGGAGACGACGGTCGCCTCGTAGAAGTAGCCTTCGTCGCCCGCGCGGTTTCCTCCACAGTGGACGGTCGCGTGCTCCGGCAGCCGGTCGATGAACCCGGACACCTTCTCGAGCTGGGCGGCGTTGTTGAGCGGGCCGTAGGCGACGTCTTCGTCGTCCGGCTTGCCGGTCTTGGTCTGCTCCGCCTGCCGGGTGAGCGCGGCGACGAAGGTGTCGTGCACGTCGTCGGCGACCAGCACCCGCGTGGCGGCGGTGCAGTCCTGGCCGGCGTTGAAGTACCCGGCGACGGCGATGGCCCCGGCGGCCGCTTCGAGGTCGGCGTCGCCGAAGACGATGACCGGCGCCTTGCCGCCGAGCTCCAGGTGGACGCGCTTGACGTCGTTCGCGGCGGACCTGGCCACTTCGATGCCGGCCCGGACCGAGCCGGTGATCGACACCATCGCCGGGATGTCGTGCTCGACCAGCGCGCGGCCGGTGTCGCGGTCACCGCAGATCACGTTGAACACGCCGGGCGGGAAGAATTCGCCGGCGATCTCGGCGAGCAGCAGCGTCGACGCCGGGGTGGTGTCGGAGGGCTTGAGCACGACCGTGTTGCCAGCGGCGAGCGCGGGCGCGATCTTCCAGATGGCCATCAGCAGCGGGTAGTTCCACGGCGTGACCTGCGCGCAGACGCCGACCGGCTCCCGGCGGACGAACGACGTGTGACCCTCCATGTACTCGCCCGCCGCGCGGCCTTCGAGCACGCGCGCGGCCCCGGCGAAGAAGCGGACCTGGTCGAGGACCATCGGGATCTCTTCGGCCATGGTCAGCGCGACCGGCTTGCCGGTGTTCGCGGACTCGGTCTTCACCAGGTCCTCGGCGCGGGCCTCGAGGGCGTCGGCGAGCTTGAGCAGCGCGAGCTGGCGCTGGGCGGGGGTGGTTTCCCGCCAGGTTTCGAACGCGGTCGCGGCGACCTGCAGCGCGTTGTCGACGTCCTCGGGCCCGGCGATCGGGGCGGTGCAGTAGGGACGTCCGGTGACCGGGTCGACGATCTCCGCCGTCCGGCCCGACTTGGACTCGACGTACGCGCCGCCGACGTAGTGCTTCAGCTCCTGCACGCTCACTCCTCGATGCTGACGGGAGCTAAAACATATGACTCCATATGTAATAGGACAAGGGGATGGGGCAAGATTGGTGCGAACGGGGAACCGGCCGGAGGGGCACGATGCGCAAGGGCATGTCGCACAGCGCGCGATCCGCCATGTTCGCGCCGCTCGGCCAGGTCGGCCGGGCGGAGGCGGTGGCCGCGCGGCTGGTCGACGCCATCACGCTCGGCCTGCTCGCCGACTCCGAACAGCTGCCCAGCGAGGCCGACCTGGCCGCGCAGTTCGGCGTTTCGACCGTGACGGTCCGGGAAGCGCTGGTGGCCCTGCGCCAGCAGGGGCTGGTCGAGACGCGGCGGGGGCGCAGCGGCGGCAGCTTCGTCCGCGCGCCGGCCAACCCTGCCCCGGACGAGTGGCGCTCGCGGCTGCGCGAGGTGTCGCTGTCGGACCTGCGGGACGTCGGCGACCACTACCTCGCGATCGCCGGCGCCGCCGCCAAGCTCGCCGCCGAGCGCAGCTCCCCCGAAGACGTCGCCCGGCTGCGGCTGGCGGCCGACGACCTCCGCACGGCCCACGGCATCGACTTCACGCGGGCGGAGCGGCAGTTCCACCTCGAGGTCGCGGCGGCCGCGCAGTCGCCGCGGCTGACGCACGAAGAGGTCCACCTGCAGCGGGAGCTCGGCGGGCTGCTGTGGCTGCCACTCGGGTCCGCGACAGCCTCGTGCGAAGAGCACACGGCGATCACCGCGGCGATCTCCGCCGCGGACGGCGAGCTGGCCCGCAAGCTGACGGAAGAGCACGTTCTCGGCGCGCTCGACCGGCTCGCGGACGTGCACCTCGACCTGCTCACGCCCTAGAATTCCGCTACTCCGCGCATCGAGGTGAGCACCGTGAACGACACCCGCACGCTGGCCGGCGACGAGGTCGTCGAGCAGGTTTCCGCGTTGGTGGAAGGGGTTTTCGAGCGGCTCAAGCCGCTGCTGGCCGCCGCCGAGTCGGTCTTGGCGGACAGCCCGGCCGCGGCCGCGCTGCACCGGATCCGCCCGCAGGTCACCGAGGCACTGGGCGGGCTGATCATCGGCGCCGGGTTCGTCAGCGCCCCGAACGTGCTCGCCGATTCGGAATTCGGCTTCGAGTGGTGGACGGGCTCGTCTTCCGAGCCGGCCCAGCTGTTCATCAGCCTCGACCCGGCGAGCGAGAACTTCCTGGACTACACGCGCCAGTCGTGGTTCACCGTCCCCCGCGACACCGGGCGGCGGCACATCAACGGCCCGTACGTGGACTACCTCTGCACCGACGAGTACACGCTGACGTTCACGATCCCGGTGTTCCGGGGCGGTTCGTTCGCGGGTGTCGTGGGAGCGGACGTCTACGTGCGCGAGTTCGAACGGGCGGTTCGCCCCCGGCTGCGGTCGCTGGGGCGCGGAGCGGCGCTGCTGAACGCGCAAGGACGGGTGATCGTGTCGAACAGCGTCCGGCAGCCGACGGGGTCGCTGGTCCGCGAGGCCGGTGTCCCGGCGTGGTGGTCGGCGGGTGCGGAGCCCGGGCCGGGGCTGCGGCGCTGCGGGGACTCGCCGATCGTGCTGGTGACCGGCGGCTAAGGGCCGCCCAGCAGGGCGTATCCCACCAAGCAGCCCGGGCTGTCGCGCACGAGAACCGTCAACGGAGTTCCCTCGGGCACCGGCCGGGTGGTGAACACGGGGTGCGGCGCACCGAACAACGTGCCGACCTCGCCGACCCGGGTCAGGGATGTTTCGTCGGCCCTCACGCAGGTTTCGCCGCTGCGGTAGTCCCGGCCGTCGTGGTGGATGCGCGACGGGAGCCCGCCGTCGCCGGGCAGGGCGTAGCCGAAGTGGTTCGCGGTCCACGGCAGGAACGCCGCCCCGCCCGCCGCGAGCAGCACGACGACGACAGCCACTGCGGTAGCGCGTTTCCAGGTCACCTACCGAAGACGCCCGTCGTGGTGCTCAGGTTTGCAGCGCCACCCAGAGTTCCGCGCGGACACCCGGCGAGTCGAGATCCCGGCCCAGCAGCTCCTGCACCTTCGTGATCCGGTTGCGCAGCGTGTGCCGGTGGACGCCCAGGCGCGCCGCGGCGACGTCCCAGTGGCCGTGGTGCTCCAGCCAGCAGCGCAGCGAATCGACCAGGTCGCCGCGGCCCGTTTCGTCGTGGCGGCGCAGCGGGGCCAGTAGACCGTGGGCAAACGCTTGCGCCACCACCGGATCGATCAGCGACAGCAGGCCTCGGCCGGTGTGCTCGGCCGCGGAGACCAGGATCTTCCCCGCCGCCTCCGCCGCCTGGGCCGCCAGTTCCGCCTGCTCGAGCCCGGCCGCGAAGTCGCGCGGGGCGACCGGCCCCGCCACCCCGCCGTGCAGGCCGCCGATCCGCAGCGCCGCCTCGGCGGCCGGCTCGACCACGCTCGCCGGCCCGAAGACGACCACCGACCCACCGGATCTCGCCGCGAACAGCTCTCCTTCGATCGCCCCGAGCAGTTTGCGCCGGGCCGCGGGCGGGCCGAGGAACACCAGCACCGACCACGGTGGCTCCGGCGGCTCGCCACCCGCCGCGGCCAGCACCCGCAGCGCCAGTTCGGCCTGGCCGCCCACGAGCAGTTCCACCAGCCCGGTCCGCAGCGCCTCCCGCGCCGCCGCCTGCGCGCGATCCTGCTCCAGTGCCAGCGAAAGCACCGAGACCGCGGTGTTCACGATGTGCCGCCCCGCCGTGTCCAGTGCCGCCCCGACGGCGAGCACGCGGCGGGCGCCGGTGTCGAGGGTCTGCAGCACGACTTCCTGCCCGTCGAGCGCGACGACCCGCGTACCGGTGCGAAGCCGCTCCAGCTCCTCGCGCAGCGAAGCGCCGTACGCACGAGCGCTTGCCGGGGCCGCTTCGGTGACGGTCGTGCGGTCGAAGAGCAGCACCCAGCCGTCGACCAGCTTCGCCAGCTTGCGCAGCACCCCCGCCGGGCCGCCCTTGCCGACCGCCGTGCGGGTCAGTTCCTGCTGGGCGCGGCCGATGCGGACCGTCGTCGCGTACTCGTCGGCCGCCACCGCGCGCGACACCGCGCGGGTGATCGCGATGAACGGCGTCTTCCGCGGCACCTCCAGCACCGGCAGGCCCACCGACGCCGCCGTCTCCACCAGCGAGCGCGGGACGGACTCGTGGCTGAGCCCGACGCCGAAACCGAGCCCGGCGACGCGAGCCCCCACGAGACGGCGCACGTAGGCCGGCGACGTCTCTTCGTCCAGCGCCAGGCCGGTGGTGAGCAGCAGCTCGCCGCCCTCGAGGAAGGCCTGCGGGTCGGTCAGCTCCGTCGGGTGGACCCAGCCGATCGGGCGGTCCAGGACGTCTTCGCCGGTCAGCACCCGCAGCCCGAGCGGGCGCTCGGCGGCCAGCCCGGCCAAGGTGAGTGCCATAACGGCCAATCCTACGCCGCGAGTTGTCCAGAACGGCCAGCTGACGACCGCGCGGTGACCGCTCATCCTGAGGACGTCCACCGACTTCCAGGAGCACGCCGTGACCGCAAGCACCACCGCCGAGGCGCAGGCCCCGGCGCCCCGCCAGCGCAGGCTGCAGACCGAGATCCCCGGCCCTCTCTCGCGCGAGCTGCAGCAGCGGCGCACCGCCGCCGTCGCCGCCGGGGTCAGCTCGGTGCTGCCCGTCTACGTCACCTCCGCCAGCGGCGGGCTGCTCACCGACGCCGACGGCAACGTCCTGATCGACTTCGGCTCCGGCATCGCGGTGACCAACGTCGGGCACTCCGCGCCGGCCGTCGTCGACCGCGTCCGCAAGCAGGCCTGCTGGTTCACCCACACCTGTTTCATGGTCACGCCGTACGAGGGGTACGTCGAGGTCTGCGAAGCGCTGGCCGAGCTGACGCCGGGCGACCACGCGAAGAAGTCGGTGCTGTTCAACTCCGGCGCCGAAGCCGTCGAGAACGCCGTGAAGATCGCGCGCGTGGCGACCGGGCGCCAAGCCGTCGTCGTGTTCGACCACGCCTACCACGGCCGCACCAACCTGACGATGGGCATGACCGCGAAGTCGGTGCCCTACAAGCACGGCTTCGGCCCGTTCGCGCCCGAGGTCTACCGGGTCCCGGGCTCGTACCCGTTCCGCGACGGCCTGTCCGGCCCGGAGGCAGCCGCGCTGGCCATCGACCGGATCGAGAAGCAGATCGGCGGCGACCAGGTGGCCGCGGTGGTCCTGGAGCCGATCCAGGGCGAGGGCGGCTTCATCGAGCCCGCGCGCGGCTTCCTGCCCGCGATCGCGGCCTGGTGCCGCGAAAACGGCGTCGTGTACGTCGCCGACGAGGTCCAGACGGGCTTCTGCCGCACCGGTTCCTGGTTCGCGTCCACCGACGAGGACGTGGTGCCGGACCTGATCGCGACGGCCAAGGGCATCGCGGGCGGCCTGCCGCTGTCCGCCGTCACCGGCCGCGCCGAGTTGCTCGACGCGGTCCCGCCGGGTGGCCTCGGCGGAACGTACGGCGGCAACCCGATCGCCTGCGCCGCGGCGCTGGGCTCGATCGAGACGATGAAGAACGAGGACCTCGCCGCGTCGGCCAAGCGCATCGAAGGCGTCGTCCTGCCGCGGCTGCGCGCGCTGGCCGCCGAGACCGGGGTGATCGGCGACGTCCGCGGGCGCGGCGCGATGCTGGCCGCGGAGTTCGTCCGCCCCGGCACGCCGGAACCCGACGCCGACCTCACCAAGCGCGTGGCGGCGGCCTGTCACCGCGCCGGCGTGGTGGTGCTGACCTGCGGCACCTACGGCAACGTCGTCCGGCTGCTGCCGCCGCTGTCGCTGGCCGACGACCTGCTCGACGAGGGCCTCTCGGTGCTCGAACACGCCGTCCGGACGGAGATCCGCGCATGACGTTCCCGTTCTGGGTCGCCGGGAAGCCGGTGACCGGCGGTGCGACCGCTGTTGTCCGTCACTCGTTCGACGGCTCCGAGGCCGGGTCCCACTTCGTCCCTTCGCCGTCGGACGTCGAAGCCGCGGTGCGGGCCGCGGCCGACGTCGCCGACGAGTTCGCGACGCTGCCCGCGCACGTCCGCGCCGGGGCGCTGGACCACGTGTCCCGATCGCTGGGTGAACGGTCCGAAGAGATCGCGTCGCTCATCACGGCCGAGTCGGGCAAGCCGCTGAAGTGGGCCCGCGGCGAGGTGGGGCGCGCGGTGTCGACGTTCCGCTGGGCGGCGGAGGAGGCCCGCCGGTTCTCGGGCGAGCTGCAGCGGCTCGACACGGACCCGGGCGGAACGGGCCGGCTGGCGCTGGTGCGGCGGGTACCGCGCGGCCCGGTGCTGGGCATCACGCCGTTCAACTTCCCGCTGAACCTGGTGGCGCACAAGGTGGCCCCGGCGATCGCGGTGGGCGCGCCGATCGTGCTCAAGCCCGCGCCGTCGACCCCGCTGACGGCGTTGCTGCTGGGCGAGATCCTGGCTTCGGCGGACCTCCCGGCGGGCTCGTGGTCGATCCTGCCGGTGGACAACGAGACGTCGTCCCGCCTGGTCGAGGACCCGCGGCTGCCGGTGGTGTCGTTCACCGGCTCGGTCCCGGTGGGCTGGGCGATCCGCGACCGGGTGCCCCGCAAGCACGTGTCCCTGGAGCTGGGCGGCAACGCGGCGGTCCTGGTCTGTCCTGATTGGACGGACCTGGACTTCGCGGCGCAGCGGATCGCGACGTTCGCGATGTACCAGGCGGGGCAGTCGTGCATCTCGGTGCAGCGGGTGTACGTCCACGACTCCGTTTACGACGCGCTGGCCTCGAAGGTGGTTTCGGAGGTGCGTGCGTTGCGGACCGGGGATCCGCGAGCTGACGGTGTCGACGTCGGCCCGCTGATCAACGGCGACGCCGCTTCCCGGGTGTCGTCGTGGATCTCGTCCGCGGTGTCCGCGGGTGGTCGCCTCCTGACGGGTGGTTCGCAGTCGGGCGCGACGGTCGAGCCGACGGTGCTGGCGGACGTCCCGGAAGACGCGTCGGTGATGGCCGAGGAGGTGTTCGGGCCGGTGGTTTCCCTGGTCCGGGTTTCTTCGGTGGCGGAAGGCGTCTCGCGGATCAACGCCTCCCGGTTCGGCTTGCAGGCGGGCGTGTTCACGCGCGACCTGCCGACGGCGTTCGAGGTGTCGGCGGCCCTTCGCGTGGGTGGCGTGATCGTGGGTGACGTGCCGAGCTTCCGCGCGGACCAGATGCCCTACGGCGGGGTGAAGGACTCGGGCGTCGGCCGCGAAGGCCCGGCGGCGGCGATGGCGGACTTCACCGAGGAGCGGGTCACGGTCCTGACCGGTCTGACGCTCTAGCCGAGGCCCGGGACCGCGAGACCGGTTTCGTAGGCGACGATCACCGCCTGGACCCGGTCTCGCAGCCCCAGCTTGCTCAGCAGGTTGCTGACGTGGGTCTTCACCGTGTGTTCGCTGACCACCAGCTCGGCGGCGATCTCCGCATTCGAAAGCCCGCGGGCGATCATCGTCAACGTCTGCCGTTCCCGGGTGGTCAGCTCCGCCAGGCGTGCCGGGGAAGGCGGCCGGGCCGGGCGGGCCGTGTACTGCGCGATCAGCTTGCGCGTCACCGACGGCGCCAGCAACGCGTCCCCGGCCGCGACCACGCGGACCGCCCGGACGAGGTCGTCGCGCCGGACGTCCTTGAGCAGGAACCCGCTCGCGCCCGCCCGCAACGCTTCGTACACGTAGTCGTCCTGGTCGAACGTCGTGAGCATCAGCACCTGGCAGGACGTCGACGCGCAGACGATCTTCGCCGCCTCGATGCCGTCCATCCGGGGCATCCGGATGTCGAGGAGCAGCACGTCCGGCGAGTGGGCGCGGACCGCCTCGATCGCCTCCGCGCCATCACCCGCCTCCGCGACGACGTCGATGTCCGGCTGCGCGCCGAGGATCATCGCGAAGCCCGCGCGCACCAGCTCCTGGTCGTCCGCGACCACCACCCGCACGGTCATGCCCGCGCCCCGAACCGCACGCGCACCCGGAAACCCGGGCCGTCCGGTCGCGGCCCGGCCGTCACCTCGGCCCCGCACGCCGCGGCGCGTTCGCGGATGCCGATCAGGCCGTGCCCGCCGGTGCCGGGGCCGCTCGCCCCGCGGCCGTCGTCGGTGATTTCGAGGGTCAAGGTGCCGTCCTGCCAGTCGAGGTGGACGCCCGCGTGCCGGGCGTCCGCGTGCTTGACGATGTTGGTGAGCGCTTCCTGCGTGATGCGGTACGCGGCGACCTCGGCGTCCGGCGTGAGCTCGCCCGGCTCCCCGGAGACCGCGAAGGCGATGTCCGTCCCCGCTCCGGACGCGCCGGACACCAGCCGCGGCAGGTCGGCGAGCGTCGGCTGCGGGGCGTGCGGGCCGTCGTCGGTCTTGAGCACGGCGAGCATCCGGCGCAGCTGGGCCATCGCGTCCCGCCCGGCCGACGCGATCGCGTCGAAGGCCGCCTCGGCGCGGGCCGGGTCGCCGGGCAGGGCCACCGGGCCCGCTTCCGCCTGCACGACCATGAGGCTGACCGCGTGCGACAGGATGTCGTGCATGTCGCGGGCGATCCGGGCGCGTTCGCGTTCCGCCGCCCGGACGGCTTCGGCGAGCCGCTCGCGCTCCAGCCATTCCGCGCGCTCCCGGGCGGCCACCGCGACCCGGCCGATCGCATAGGCGGCGACGAAGAGGATTCCGCTGCGCAGCGCGGTTTCCGACGACGCCGTCAGCAGGCTCCCGCCGACGGTGAGCACGAGGGCGGCGACCCGCGGCCACGGCGCCGACCGCACGGCGACGGTGTAGAGCGCGATCAGCACGCCGTACCAGACGGGCTGGGCCGGGACGTTTCCGGTGAAGTCGTAGGCCCAGGCGCCGATCAGGCCCGCGAGCAGCACCCCGAGCGGGAACCGCCGCCTCAGCACCACCGCGGCCGCCGCCACCAGCACGACGACCACGCCCCACGGGTGCCACGACCCGCCGGCCGGGTTCGTGCGGGAGAAGAACGGCCACAGCCCGGCCACCGCCACGCCCGCGGCCAGCGCCACGTCGACCCCCGCGGCGGGCAGCGCGCGCAGGCGGCGGCTCAGGGGTTCGAGCACCGGCGATGCGGACACAGGACGTGATCCTGCCCGCTCCCCGGTTCCCGGCACCCACCAGGTCATCGGCGCGCGGCCAGCGTCATCCCGGCCAGGACGATCTGCTGCGTGACAGGCGTCGGGTTGTCGCCGTTCTTGGCGTCGTTGGCGGTCAGGCCGTAGACGAGCCGGCGAGCGCCGTCACGCGTGCCGCCGATCCCCGCGAGGTAGCCGTACCAGCCGCCGCTCTTGCCCCAGACCTCGCCCACGCCCGGCAGCTGGTAGCGCTGCAGGCCGGCCCCGAAGCTCGCGGGCTTCCCGGAGACGTCCTTGACCGGCGGCACGGCGAACAGCTCCGGCTGGACCGAAGGCGGCAGGAGCCGCCCGCCCAGCAGCGCCTCGGTGAAGACGTCGAGGTCCCGGGTGGTCGAGACGATGCTGCTGGAGGCCCAGCCGAACGACTGGTCCCAGCGCGTCACGTCCTGGACGGAGCCGTCACTCATGATCTGGTACCCGTGCACGTACGGGCCGTGGAGCGCGGGGTCGTGCCCGGGCGCGGTGGTCCCGGTCAGGTGCAGCGGGCGCACGATCCGGTCCCGGACCTGGCTTTCGTAGCTGCGTCCGGTGACCTTCTCGACGAGCATCCCGGCGACGATGTACCCGATGTTGCGGTAGTGCTGCGCCGTGCCGGGTTCGAACTCCTTCGTCCCCTGGGCGAACGCCGCCGCCACGTACTGCTCCGGCGTCCAGCGGTCGAACCGGTGTGCCACCACGTATTCGATGCTGTCGTCTTCGAGCACGGGGCTCGGCAGGCCATTGGTGTAGTCCAGCAGCTGCCGGACCGTCACCGCGGGATAGCCGTCCGGCAGCAGGCCGGGCAGGTACTCCTGCACGGTGCCGTCCAAGGCGATCCGCTGTTCGGCGACCAGCTGCAGCACGACGACGGCGGTGAACACCTTGGTGACGCTGCCGATCCGGAACCGCGCGTCCGGGTTCACCGGCGCCCCGGCGCGGCGGTCGGCGACGCCGGCGGTGCCGGTCCAGCAGCCGTCCGGGCCGGTCGCGCGGACCAGCGCCGCGTTGACGGCGTCGTTCGGCAGGCCCTTGATCGCCTGCTCGAGTGCGGTGGTGTCCAGGGGTTTCGGCGCGACGCAGGCGTGGCCGGCAGTCGTGGCGAACGCCGGGGTGGCGGTGCCCGCCAGCGCGACGGCGAGCAGGACGGCGGCGACGTGCTTGATCATGGTGAAGGCTCCTCGGTGGGTTCTTTCGGTGCCTTCGATCATGGTTTTCCGCGCCTCGCGGCGGATCGCCGGTGAGAGCGATTCTCGGACTCACTCTCGAGGACTAGTCCAGCGCTGCCACGAGAGCGGTGTGCGCCTCGACCAGTGACGGCCCGTACCAGGTGAGGTGCCGCCCCGAGACCAGGACGTACCGCGCGTCCGGGAAGTGGTCCGGGCCGTCCTCCTCGGTGAACAGGTACGGCTCGTCCGGCAGCACCAGAAGGTCCGCGTCCGCGCTCAGGTGGGCCCGCAGCTCCTCCACGTCCGGACGCGGGTAGCGCTCCTCCGCCGTCGCGTACACGTTCGCCACGCCCACCCGGCGCAGCACGTCGCCGGCGAACGTGTCCCGGCCCAGGACGATCCACGGCTTGCGCCACACCGGGACCACCGCGTGGAAGCGCACCGGCCGGACCTCGCGCCAGGCCTCCTCCGCGGCGACCAGCCACTCCGGCTCGTCCAGCTCGTACGCCTGCGTGAGGATCCGCCGCAGCGAACCCAACGCGGCGGGCACCGAAGCCGCCGCGGCCATCACCCACACCGGGATTCCGTTGGCGCGCAAGCGTTCCACGTCCTCCTGGCGGTTCTCCTCCGCGTTGGCCAGCACCAGATCCGGCGCCAGGTCGAGCACCCGGTCCAGCTTCGGGTACTTCGAGCCACCCACGCGCGGGACGTCCAAAGTGGACGGGTGCGTGCAGTAGTCCGTCGCGCCGGCCAGCCGTCCGGGCGCGCTCACCTCGACCGCTTCGGTCAGGGACGGCACGAGCGACACCACTCGCGAAGCCGGTCCGGACAGCGGCACCGGTTCGCCGAGATCGTCGACCAGGTACGTCATGCGCGTTCGAACGACACCTTCCGCTTCTCGACGTCGACCGCGGTCAGCCGGACCGCGATCCGCTCCCCCGCGGTCAGCCGCTCCCCCGCGCACTTCGCCATCACCGTCGGGTCCTCGACCAGGATCTCCGCCTTGTTCTCGTCCGCGCGAAGCACCACCGCGCTGAACTCGCCGCCGACGTGCTCGGCCAGCACCCACGCCTCGACCTGGTCGATGCACGCCCGCTCGACCTTCGCCGCGAGGGTGTCCGACGCGCTCATCCGCTCCGGGACGTCGGCCAGCGCCGCGCGCACCCACTCCGGGACCTCGCGGCCGGCCGAGACGGCGAGGCAGATCTCGGTGGCGAACCGGTCGACCAGCCGCCGGATCGGCGCCGTGACGTGCGCGTACGCGCCGCCGATGCCCGCGTGCGTCGTCAGCGAGGGCAGTTCGCCGTCGAACGCCGTGTAGCCCGCGCCGCGCAGCAGCCGGGTCGTGTCCGCGTAGAGCGCCATCGACGCCGGCTGTCCCGGGTCCAATTGGGACAGGAACTCCGAAACGGTCGCTTCGGGCGCCCACGCGATGCCGAGCGCTTCGGCGGAGCGGCGCAGCCAGTCGACGGCTTCGGGTTCCGGGTCGGGCAGCGTGCGCAGGACGCCGATCCGCGCGTCGAGCATGATCCGCGCCGCGGCCATCCCGGTGAGCAGCGAGATCTCGGCGTTCCAGGCGTCGACGGCGGTGCGCGGGCGGCGGGCGAGCACCCAGCCGCCGTCCGGGTCGCCGGTGATCTCCTGCTCCGGCAGCTGCAGCTCGACGGCGCCGCGCCGGACGGCCAGTTCGCGCCGCCGCCGGCCCAGTTCGGGCAACGCGGCCACCGACGGGTGCGGGTTCCCGGCGTCGAGCGCGGCCTGCACCGTCTCGTAGTCGAACTGTTCGGTGGACCGGACCAGCGCGCGGCGGACCCGGGTGGTGGTCGGCTCGCCGGCGTCGTCGGTCTCGATGGTCCAGAGCACCGCGGGCCGGACCTCGCCGGGCAGCAGGCTCGCCGCGCCTTCGGAGAGCACCGGCGGGTGCAGCGGGACGTTGCCGTCGGGCAGGTAGAGCGTCTGGCCGCGCAGGCGCGATTCGCGGTCGAGCGCGCCGCCGGGCGGGACGAAGGCGGCGAGGTCGGCGATGGCGTAGTGCACGCGAAAGCCGTGCGCGGTCTTCTCGACGACCATCGCCTGGTCGAGGTCCTTGGACCCGGGTGGGTCGATGGTGACGAACGGCAGGTCCGTCGCGTCCTCGCGCGGACCCGCGCTGGCCAGCGGGTCGAGGACCGCCGCCTCCGCCTCGGCCAGCACCTCGGGCCCGAACGACTCCGGCAGCGAAAACTCGGCACGCAGGGGCCCGAAGTCCCCGCCCGCCGAGTGTGTCCTGATCACGAGGGGAGGCACCCCCCAACCCTAACCCGCTCCGGGCCCGGAGATCGCCCGATCGGGCGCGGGCCGGTCGGGTGTACGTTGCCCGGGTAATAATGAAAACCGTCATCATTGCCAGAAGGGGATACCGTGAAGATCGCGTTCGTCGGCAAGGGCGGCAGCGGCAAGACCACGCTGTCGTCGCTGTTCGTCGCGTCCCTCGCCGACGCCGGGCTGCCGGTGCTCGCCATCGACGCCGACATCAACCAGCACCTCGCGGTGGCGCTCGGCGCGACCGAGGAAGAAGCGCTCGCCTGGCCGACGCTGGGCGACAACATGGCCCTGATCAAGGACTACCTGCGCGGCGACAACCCGCGGATCCCGGACGCGGCGTCGATGATCAAGACGACCCCGCCGGGCCGCGGGTCGAGGCTGGTCCGGCCGTTCGAGGACAACCCGGTGTTCGCGGCGTGCTTCCGGCAGCTGGGCGGCATCCGGCTCGGTGTCACCGGCCAGTTCGACGAAGACGACCTCGGCGTCAAGTGCTACCACTCGAAGGTGGGGGCGGCGGAGCTGCTGCTGAACCACATGGTCGACGTCGACGGCGAATACGTCGTGATGGACATGACGGCGGGGGCGGACGCGTTCGCGTCGGGGCTGTTCACGCGATTCGACGTGACGTTCCTGGTGTGTGAGCCGACGGTGCGCAGCGTGGGCGTGTACCGCCAGTACGCGGACTACGCACGCGACTTCGGGGTGCGGCTCGTGGTGGTGGGCAACAAGGTGACGGACGCCGACGACGTCGAGTTCCTGCAGGACCAGGTCGGCCCGGCGCTGCTGGGCTGGATTTCGGCGTCGGGCCACGTGCGGGCGGCCGAGCGCGGCACGGCCCGGCCGATCACCGAGCTCGAGCCGCGCAACCTCGAGACGCTGGGCCTGATGCGCGCGGCGGTCGACGCGGAGCAGCGCGACTGGGCCCGCTACCAGCGCCAGGCGGTCGAGTTCCACCTGCGCAACGCGGCGGCCTGGGCCGGCGCCGACCTCGCCGCGCAGGTGGACCCGGAGTTCGTGCTCGGCCCGCAGCTGACGGTCTAGTCGTCTTCCTCGGCGTCGGCCCGCCGGGTGCGCTCCCGGGCGATCTCGAGAGCGCGCCGGGCGGTGGCCTCGTCGGGGTACGGGCCGAGCAGATCGACGCTGCGGCTGCGTTCGAGGTGCTCGACCTGGTGGGTGCGGGTGTTGTAGTACCACCCCTGGTCCGGGTTCGGGTCTTTGGACATGGTCCTAGGTTCGCACCCCCGGGCCGGTTTTTCAGCGCTTGTACCGGTAGGGGATCTCGGTCGGCTGCCCGGTGGGGCCGAAGTCCGGCGGTTCTTCGGGCTCTTTGGTTTCGGTGAATTCGTCGAACCACCCACGCGGCGTGCCCCGGGGCGGCGTGGCCGGTTCTTGTTCTGGCTCTTGCCTGGAGGGCTGCGGCAGCGGGGTGTTCCGGCCGGGGAAGACGGGCCGCGCGTTCGCCGCCGGCGGCGGCACGGGCGGCATGGTCCCGGGACCGGGGAAGACGGGCCGCGCCGGAGCGGCATGCCGGGCCGGGAACGGCTGGGGGGTTGATTCGGGGCCGGGGAAGACCGGTTTGGGGCGGGCCGGTGGGGCTGGGTTTTGGGCCGGGTTTTGGGCCGGGTTTTGGGCCTCGCCGTGCTGGGGTGGGGTGGTCGGTGCTGGGGTAGGGGCCGGGGGTTCGGGGGCCGGGCGTTGTGCCGGGTTGGGGGCCGGGGTGTTGGAGGCTGCCGGGCCCTGCGCCGGGCCCGCAGCGGGGGCCTCGAAGTCCGGGCGTTGCGCCGGGTTGGCAACCGGAATGTTGGCGGCTGCCAGGCTCTGCGCCGGGCCCGCAGCGGGGGCCTCGGCGGGCGGGCGTTGCACCGGGCCGGGAGCCGGAGCATTGGCGGCTGCCGGGCTGACCGGACCCGTGCCCGGCACGATCCGGGCACCGGTCGGGTCGGTTCCCTGCGCGGGGCTGGGTGCGGTGGAGGAGCCAGGCGCCGGTGGGCCACCGGCCGGGGCACCGCCAGGTGCGGAGCCGGCCGAGCCGCTCTGGGTGGGTGCGGCACCCGGCTGGGTGTTGGGAGCGGGGATCGGCCCCGGTGTGGTGGTCGGAGCCGGCAAGCCTGGGGATCCCCACGGCGGCTGGGGCAGGTGGGAGCCGACCATCGGAGGCCGCGCCTCCGACGAGGGCTCCCGGGATACATCCCCCGAGGCGGCGGTCGGCTGAGGAACAGCATCAGGGGCGGCCTGCGGCTCGTTGGCTGGCTGCGCGCCAGCCGGTGCCGTCGACGAACCGGCACCGGGTGCCTGCGACTCGACTTGCGGCTGCACGCCCGCCGCAGGCTGCGGCGGACCCGGGGCCACCTGCGGCTCGGCACCGGGCCGCGTCCCACCCGGCTCAACCAGCGGCGAACCAGCACCGGCTGGCTCCGGCTCGGCGGCCGCCGCAGCCGCAGGCTGCGGCAGACCCGGGGCCACCTGAGGCTCGGCGGCCGGGGCCGTCGGCGGCTGCGAAATGGCCGATGGCAGTTCCTGCGGCGCGGTGGGAGGCCCCTGCTGGAACTCGGGCTCGACCGGGTGGACCGGCTTCCGCTCCGCCGAGCTGGGGACCTCAGCCCCGATTGGGTTCGGCTCGCTCGCCGGGGGCTCGGGCGGGGCGGATGCGGCCGCCTCGGGCTGGGGCTCGTTCGACGGCACCGGCTCAGCCGCCGCAGG